>JAIEPG010000006.1 GCA_019749895.1 Candidatus Babeliales bacterium
CACCAACGGGCACACCACCAACGGGCACACCACCAACGGGCACACCACCAACGGGCACACCACCAACGGGCACACCAAAAAAAGGCAAAAAAAGTTTGAAACAACTAAAGAAAGGGCTCAAAGCTCTTAAAACCAAACTTGCAGCGCTAGCTCAAGAGCTTAATAAAATTAAATAACCTTAAAAAAGGGGTTCTGCTATGACAATAAAAACCATACTTCGTCTCTTATTTCTCGCGTGCGCTCTTACTTCTCTTGATGGGATTTTAAGCGCTAGCATACCGCCACCACCACCGCCACCGCCACCTCCAGGCTTGATACCGCCTCCGCCTGGCGGCGGGGGAGGATCTCCTGCAGCAACACGTCGGGCTGCAACATCTGCTGAAGAAGTACCAAATAGCAAAGAACGCTTAGCGTACTTAAAAGAAGTTGAAAAATTGGGCTGGAGATTTCTTACCGCAGCAGAAAAAACTGAACTTACAGATCTTAAAGTAGCAGAAGCAAACGGCACGTTAGGAGCTGCTCCAGTGGGAGGAACGGGCGGACCTGGAGATGGCTCAGCAACAAAAACAAGACAACCTACCCCTACCACAGCAGGCGAAGAAAGCCCAACGCGCCTTGCATTCTTGGAAAGCTTGCCACTCGTAGGAACTGATGGAATTACTGCCGGGGAACTTAGCGAAAAAGCTAAACTAATACTACTAAAAAAAGCAGGCTGGCCAAAAATATCAACCGGACCTCGACCAACTAGTCCTTTACCAGCTCCAGATATTACATCTGATGAATTTGCTTTAATGGTTTATGCGATAAGCAAGGGTGCCGAGAGCATTGCTCCAGGAAAAAGAATCAACATCAATGACTGCCTTGAACCTGAACATGTAAATAATTTGATACTAATTTTACTCAAACATCTTCATGCCGACAGCAATCCTTTTGATGGTCAAAAAAAAGATATCTCAGCACTGCTTGGAGAAACAAAAGTAGAAATTACACTCGATAAAAACACTATGAAAATAGTAAAGGATTTCATAACCGTTAAAAATAAAAAGCCAGAACTTCCTGAATACCCAGGCAGATACACACTGAAACAAGTAGAAAATTTAAAAGACACCAACGTACCAGTCGCTGGGCCAGGAACTGGTGGAGGCAGCGGGCCTAGAGTTGGTAGCGGCACCCCAGGCACAGAAACAGCTGCACAAAAGAACGAACGACTGGCAACTGAACTTAGGGCATTGTTTGATGTTGTAGAAGGGAAAATAGGCGTCAACACAACATCACTTGCATCTTCAGCAGGAGGCAAACAAACTATAAATGCTCAAGCTAAATCATTCAAAGATACATTGGTTGATAGTCGAAAAGCACCTAAGGGAGCCTTAGACATATTCTTTACCACAAAAGTTGATACTGATAATAAAAAATTGATAAAAATTTGGCTGAATGTTTTTGTAGAAAACAATATAGACAAAAGGACTCTAGAAAATATAATTACAACCTACCTACCATAACCCTCAAAAATAATTCAGGGCCCCGGTTTCTCGGGGCCCTTCTTTTTTCTCTTATCTCAAACCTATTTCTTTATCTCATTCCCGCCATCTTGCGCAACCGCTCAATCCTCTTTTCCATTGGCGGATGTGTAGAAAACAAACTCATCATGCCTTTGCCAGAAAACGGATAGACAATAAACAAGCTTGCCGACGCTGCTTGCGCTGGCGAACTGGGCTGCGTGCGACTGTGCTTGCCGGCATCATGCAACTTTTCTAGCGCTGAAGCAAGTGCAAGTGGGTCGTGGCAATGATGCGCGCCCGATTCGTCTGCTTGGTACTCACGAGCACGTGAGACGGCCAACTGAATGAGCATGGCGGCAAACGGCATCACAATTGCAACCACGAGTGCTGCCAAACCGTTTGAGCGACTGTCGCGGTCATTACGGCCGTAGCCAAAAATTACCGCCCACTGCAACATGTTGGCAAGATAGCCAATGGCAGTGGCAATAGTTGCGGCAATGGTGCCAATTAAAATATCGCGATTTTTAATGTGAGAAAGTTCATGCGCCAGCACGCCACGCAATTCATTTTCGTCCAAAAGATCTAAAATGCCCTGCGTTACCGCGACTGATGCATGCTGCGGATTGCGGCCGGTTGCAAACGCATTGGCCATGCTGGTTGGCAAATACCACAACTTTGGCATGGGCATGTTGGCATTGTCGCACAAGTCTTGAACCATGTCGTAAATATACTGAAAGCGTTCTTGGTCAAGCGGCTTGGCGCCGTACATTGCCAATACAATTTTGTCTGAGTAAAAATAAGTTACAAAGTTTAACAACAATGAAAAGATGAACGCAAAAAGAACGCCGTTGTTGCCACCAATCCAATGGCCCATGAGCAACATAAGCCCACTCAAGCCTGCTAAAAGCGCGGCGGTTTTAATCGAGTTTAAAAACATATGAAGTACCTTTCGTTTAATTTTATCGGCAGTTTATCGGTAATTTATCGGCACCTTTTTATGGTTTCATGCCTTCGCGCACCATAATCAGCCCTGAGCGTAATTTTTCTTTTGGATCTTCCAGCGCCACCGCTTTTGATCCCAATAACTGCAAAAATTTTAGATATGGAATCAAATCTGGCGTACTCTGCCAAAGCTGGGCAGGCACTTTACACAAAAACTCCATGCCATAAAAAATTAATGCAATCCTTTTAAACAGTTGTAATTTTGCCATTTCAGCATCGGTTGGTTGACGGTGCAAATATAACGTTAACAATTGTTTTTCTGCCTCAGCCGAGTAACAATAAAAAATAGCAACTTGTGCGATATCAATATACGGATCATCCATGCCAAATGAATCATAATCAACGGCAAAAAACTGCCCTTTTGAAAAGATCAAGTTACCTGGATTCATATCGCGATGACATGGCTTAGATGCTAAATTTTGAGAAACTTTTTGTACTAACTTTTCAAGATAAGTTTGTACTGCTGACAGTTCAAGCAGCGTTTGTTTCACGCCCTTGAGCTTGTTAATGGCAGCATACGTAAGATCCCAAAGGCTGCCAGAACTTTCTATGCGAGGGCTTTGGTGAATTTTGTTAAGTAAAATTACCAAATCATTAAGAATATTTTTTTTGTCTGGTTGCTCTGGTTCAAGATAATCCATAACAACCGCACCCTGCTCAACATTGTCCCAATAAATCTTGGGCCCGTAACCGCTCGTTGCCGCTGCTTTTTGAGCCCTAATAAGTTTGGGAATTTGGTCGCTTGATAAGTGATCGAAGAAACGAACAACGTACTGGTCGGTACCTTTGCTTGCAAGAAAAATTGGCGCGCCCGAAAGACCGCCTTTTAAGATGTTAACCTGCCAATTTTGGCTAGATCCAAAAGCATTTTCTAGCGCAGCAAGTACTTTGTTATCAGTTTGTTGAACATGGCTTTTTTGTCCACATGCCGATAACACTAACAACGCGATGCTTAACAATATTTTTTTCATATTTTTTTGTCGTTAAAATTCAGCCATTGTACCATAGCTTTGATTTTTTAATTTCTTAATCTCATCAACTGGCAACGACGTCATATCTGCTATTGTTTCGACATCAAAGCCTTTGGAAAGCATTTTTCTTGCTGTTTCAAGTTGCCGTTCTCTGCTTCCTTTTTCGATCCCTTGCTGCCTTGCTCTTTTTGCGTATTCTTCTGCATTCATAGCCAAATAATCGTTTGTTTCTCGCGAGTGAGATTCAATTAACTTTCTTTCATACAAAGATTGTTCTGAATCGGACAAGGTGATTTGATTAAGCAACTGGCAGGCCTCGCCAAATTCTGCTTGCTTGAGTGGCTCTGGAATGTGATTATAAAAACCAATTTCTTTGAGCAAAAATAACCACTTATCTTCGTTGGTTACCAACTCATGCTCTTTTTTGTTAAATTTAGGCAACTCAATAAAAACAAACGTCAAATCATCTAAATCATGCTCATACGTCTTGCTGTCAACAAGATAGTGAATGGATTTATGATTGCGTTTGTTGGGAAACACTTCAAATTGTTTGGTAATGGCAACCACCGTTACGGGATTCAAATCATCATACGGCATCGCTTTGCCCAGCTGGTTGGTGTACGTTTTTGCGCCATAATAAACAATGCGACTGCCAAACGCCCTCATCCAGGCATTTTGCATTTCGATAATAAACTTGCGCCCGCTACGATCAGTACAAAAAATATCCAAGATATTTTCTTTTTTTTCCGCGCTCACCGGCAACTGTTCATTATTCAAGAATTGAATAGTTTCAATGCGCCGATCATCGGTATACTCAAGCATGGTGTTGAGAAATGAGATAGTAACGCGTTTATGGTCTTCTGAACCAAACAGCTTTTTAAACGCTAAATCAATTTTGGGATCAAGAAACTTCATGATATTTTTCCTGCATTAATCTTGGTCGTACTCAATTTCCCAGTCATCAACTTTGGCTTTTTTATTCTTTTCTTCAACCGGCTTTTCAGGCTGCTCAACAATCTCAATTGATTGCTGGCGCTCAGTCAAACGCAAATTTTCTTGCTTCATGTCCAACAACCGCTGGGCCTGCTGCTTGGCATCACTTTTGTACGCGGTTGTTTGCTCTTCAAGCTGGCCTTGCGCCTCATCAAATAACTTGTTAACGTTGCCCTGCAACTTGGTAATCTTTTTTTGCAGCTTTAAAATAATTTCTACACCGGCCAAGTTAACGCCCATTTTGTGCGTCAAATTGATAATCTCTTCCAGGCGCTCAATATCTTCTTCGGCAAAAAGTCGCGTGTTGCCAGACGACCGTTTAGGCGTTAGTAAGCCCTCTTTTTCGTACATCCGAATAGTTTGCTGATGCACCGAAAACATTTCTGCAACAACGGAGATGGAATAAAAGCCCTTCTTTTTCTTCATCGGGACCTCATCTTCATAAAGTTTCCCCTTTTTATTTATTAGCTTCACTTTCAAGAATGGTTAAGAACGCTTCTTGTGGCAACTCAACGTTACCAACCTGCTTCATCTTCTTTTTACCTTCTTTTTGCTTTTCAAGCAACTTGCGTTTACGCGTTATATCGCCGCCATAACATTTTGCGGTAACGTTTTTGCGCAACGCAGAAACAGATTCACGTGCAATAATTTTAGCGCCAATGGCCGCTTGAATTGCAACGTCAAACATTTGGCGCGGGATAACGGTTTTTAACTTGGCAGTCAACTGACGACCAACATAAAACGCTTTATCGTTATGCACAATCAATGAAAGCGCGTCAACCGGCTTGCCGTTGAGCAACACGTTCATCTTGACCAAATCAGCTGATTGGTAGCCCGCTTCTTCATAATCAAAGCTTGCATAGCCAGCACTCAGCGATTTTAATTTGTCGTAAAAGTCGGTAACAATTTCGTTAAGCGGCATGCTGTAGGTTAGCACCAAACGGTTTTCGTCCAAATACGTCATCGCTTTTTGCTCACCACGACGGTCTTGGCATAGCTTTAAAACGCCGCCCAAATAATCTTTTGGCGTAATAATGGTTGCCTTGATCATGGGCTCTAAAATATCTTGAATTTTTACTTCTTCAGGAAATTTTGACGGGTTGTCGATAACCGCTTCTTCACCGTTGGTTAGCACCACGCGATACGAAACGGTTGGCGAAGTAGCAATAATAGTAACATTGTGCTCTTGCTCAAGACGCTGCTTAAAAACGTCCATGTGCAGCAAGCCCAAGAAGCCACAACGAAACCCAATCCCCAGCGCTGCCGAGCTTTCTTTTTCAACATGCACACTTGGATCGTTGAGCGTTAATTTTTCAATAGCGTCACGCACCAACTCAAATTCTGATGTTTCAACCGGATAAATACCGGCAAACACCATCGACTTTGCTGGCTTAAAGCCGGGCAATGGCGTGACCGGATATTTTTTGTGAAAGAAGGTATCACCAATCCGCGCTTCTTTAACCGTTTTCATACCACTGATCAAATAGCCCACCTGGCCGGTATAAAGCGCCGGCATTGGCAGAGGGTTTGGGTACATCAGGCCAAGATCAAGTACTTCGTATGCTTGGCCGGTGTGCGCAGCAACAATAGTATCGCCCTTGCGAATACAACCGTCCAACACTTCAATCAAGCAGACAACACCACGATATTCGTCGTACCACGAGTCGAACAACAATCCTTTGAAATGCTTGTTTTCATCCCCAGCTGGTGGCTTAATACGGTTGATAATAGCAGGGAAAAGCTGCTCAATATTGAGCCCGGTCTTTGCCGAAATCAACACCGTTTCGTCCCACTGCAAGTCAAAAACTTTTGCCATTTCTTTGCTCACACGCTCAGGGTCGGCCGCTTGCATATCAATTTTGTTGATAACCGGAATAATGGAAAGATCGGCATCAAACGCCAAAAAGAAGTTGGCCATGGTTTGCGCTTGCACGCCCTGCACCGCGTCAACCAGCAAGAGCGCACCTTGGCACGCTGCCAGCGAACGCGAAACTTCATAACTAAAGTCTACGTGGCCTGGCGTGTCGATCAAGTTAAGCAAATAAACTTCGCCCTGATATTCATAAAAAAGCGAGGCCGTTTGTGCTTTTACCGTAATACCACGCTCTTTTTCAACCTGCAACTTATCAAGCACTTGTTCGTGCTTAATGCGGTCAGAAATGGTGCCGGTAACTTCAAGCAAGCGGTCGGCAAGCGTTGACTTGCCGTGGTCGATATGCGCAATAATAGAAAAGTTGCGAATATTTTTTGTTTTAAAATTTTCGAGATTAAACGAAGGAAGCGTACGAATATCCATAATTACATCTTCTCTGGTCGGCTTACGCCAAGGAGTGTCAAACAAGTGTGCAACGTGTTACGAACAAGAACAGCCAAGAACAACCGCATGTTGGTTACTTCTGGATTGTCTGTATCAATGATGCGATTGTTGGTATAAAAATTATGAAACTTGTTTGCAAGTTCCCACGAATAATACGCCAACAAATGCGTTTGGTAGCTCTGCTCGATAGTTTTTAAAATATCTTGCAGCGAAACTATTTTTTTCAAAAGTTCATTTTCTGCCGGGCCTGCGTGCGCAAAAACATGATGCAATGCATCAGCTTTGCAGGCACTTTCCTGGCCCAGGCTACAATTTTTAAGTTGCTGAGCAAAACTGGCAAAGGCCGGCTCAAGAGCTGCTTTTTCTAAAACACTCATAATGCGCACATACGCATACTGAATGTAGAACACCGGGTTTTCATTGCTCTTTTTCAACGCAATACTTAAATCAAGCTCAAGATGCGCTTCAGCTTTGCGATTCAAATAAAAGAAACGCGCAACGTCCGTACCTACGGCATCAACCACATCGCGCAGCGTGGTAAAGCTGCCCGAGCGCTTAGACATTTTGACGGCTTCTTCGCCTTTTTTAATGCTCACCAGTTGGTACAAAATAACATCAAGTTTGTCGGCCGGATACCCAAGCGCCTGCATGGTCGCTTTTAAACGCATAACGTAGCCATGGTGATCTTGGCCAAAAATGTTAATCAAGTGGTCATAACCACGTTCAAATTTGTTTTGGTGGTAGGCAACGTCACCGGCAATGTAGGTCATTTCGCCGGTAGATTTTTTAACAACACGATCTTTTTCATCGCCAAATTCTGTTGACTTGAACCACAGCGCACCATCTTGTTCATAAGCCAGACCGGCTTTTTTAAGCTTTTTGAGTGCTGCATCAACCGAACCGTTGTCGTGCAATTTCTTTTCAGAGAACCATTCGTCAAATTTTATGCCGTACAGCAACAAGTCTTCTTTAATAATTTGGAGCAGATGGTTTTTTGCATACTCTTCAAAGAATTCGTCGTCTTTAAGTACAACGTCTTCACCAAATTCTTGCAAACATTCCTGCGCAATATCATTAATGTACTCGCCCTGATACGCGCCCTCTGGCAAATCTTCAGGCATACCAAGTTGCTGTTTGCAACGCACTTGCAACGTTTGGCCAAGTAATTTTATTTGGTTGCCGGCATCGTTGATATAATATTCGCGATGAACCGTGTGACCAAGAAACGAAAGCGCATTAGCCAGCACGTCGCCAATAATCCCACCGCGGCCAGTGCCAAGATGTGGCGGACCGGTAGGGTTTGCGCTTACGTACTCAATAAGATATTTTTTAAGCGGCTCGCCCTCGAGTTTAAAAAATTCGGTTGGAGCGGCAAGAAGCTGGGCAGCAACCAGCTCCCACATTTTTTGCTTGAAGGCAAAGTTTAAAAAGCCAGGACCAGCAATAGTAATGCTCTCTAAATATTCAGCCAGTAAACCTTGCTTAACTTCCTGAAGTTCTTGTTGCAACCGTTGAGCCAGCTGGCGTGGGTTTTGTTGCAATGCGCGTGCCAACACCATGGCCGCATTACAGCTCATATCGCCAAAAGTAGCATCTTTGTCTACGTTAAGTGTGACTTCTAGTGATGCAGACTGGGCGGGGCTGAGGCTAAAAGATTTTTGAATAGCCGCAATAATTTCTTTTTTTAACGTCTTAATTATATTCATTGAGTACTCTGGTTACGCAAAAATTTTGGGTACTAAACAGTAATTGTTCCCATTTTAGCAGGGATTAAGAATATTGAAAAGAACAGAAAGTAGCGCAACCCTAGAATGTCCAGCCTAGTCGAAGCGAAGCAGTACCACCAACCATGTTAATGGCAAAGGAACGCTTGCTCTCACTACGAATTGGCAAAGCAAATTCAAAGGCAATCACCGGACCCCAGTCATTACCAGGAACATGAACTTTAACATCGTATTCTGCCCAGAAATGCACCGCATGTGCCTGCCAACCTTTCCAGCGCTGATCGGCATTGATTATATCATTTTTAGAAATATAGAAAGGTTGTGGCATACGTGCTGCTTGCTGATCAGCGTAAGTTTTTAGAAATTTTTCATCTTCAAGATGCACACGTGCTTTATCTTGATGCGTATACGAATAACCAACTAACGCCGAAAAACCTTGAAAAATTTTTTCAACTTTCACATAGCCAGAAAGATGCCACAAATTTGCATAGTCAACTTCTGTGTGCGCTTTACCAAGCATTGCAAAACCAGACTGATTTGCATCAGTTTTTAAACGAACGTCTCGATGATCTTGAAAAAAAATAGTAGCTCCACCATTAATACCAACTGCTAATTTTTCTAACACACCAAGCTCAGCACTGGCACGCGCATCAATTGCCCATAAACTATTGTAGCCCAACGGAATGGCAATTAAGGTATCTTCTTTTTTGCGCGAAGCCACAGGAATCAGACCACCAATTTGCACCGAGCCCCGTAAATATTTGAGATCTTTATTGAAAAGCGTGGTGCTAGCACCTTCCCAACCGGCAGCAACTAAAATTTCTGGCACGGTAGTCAAACTGAATTGATCGTTAATGTCGGTAAAACCGTTTTCTTTTAAGATTGCTGGCAACTCCATGGTAATAAAATCTTCAACATTTTTGCCATTAACTGCGGCTGCACCCAAATTTTTATGCGTAATATTATACAATTTTACATGTCGAATGGGCGCATGCGCCATGAAATAAAGCCCAGAAAAAATTGATTGTTTAAACGTAAGACCAACTTGATACGTATTAATTTTACCGTTGTACACTACCTTGCCATTAGGACTGTCTGTATTTGGAATGGCAAAACCATTAAACTGCGGGGCAGGATCTCCCATTGCTTCAAGGCTAGGATCTCTCCACAATGGATACGTCAACGCACCAGGGTTTTCAACATACAAACCCAAACGCGCAATATCTACCGCACCATAAATACCCAACAGCTCTTCACGCGAACCATCACCATTGCGCGCAGCACTACCGCTACCCGTCATATAACTAATGCTCAAATTTGATGCTTTGTCGCGCACCAGCCAGTCTGGGGTACCTTGAAACAGGGGTGCTCGATAAAATACCGGCAGATCGATTGCTGCCAGCGACGTTGTTGCAAAAAGGCCAAAAACACATGCTTTTAATAAAAGTTTCTTCATAACTGCCAACCTTGTATCTACGTAAACTTAATCAAAAAACGAAGCCCTCAACTCACTGGCCAGCTTAACAACATTGCATGATAAATGCTAACCTTGATTTCTTTTTTCAACAAGCACCGACCAAAAAAAAGGGGGCAAAACGCCCCCACATTTCATCAAGAATCTTTTTGTTACAAATTATAACGACGCACTCTCCACAGTAGCGCAGCTATAATTTAGTATTAGACTTTTTTTAGAATGGCAGATCGTCTTCAAATGGTTTTTCGTCACTGAAAGCAATTTCGCCACTGTTGGTAGGTTGCGCATCAAGCGTTGCTTTTGGTTTCGCTGCTCTTTTTGGTGCTACTTCTTTTGCTGGCTCAAATTGTTCGTCAAAACTTACTTTGCTGGTGCTCACGTTGGTTGCCACAGCGCCCATGCCTTCAGCATCGTAATCGCCCTCTTCAGCTTGTGGTGATGCAGCTGCCAAGAACGTTACGCGGTCAGCAACTATTGAATGTTTGCTGCGCTTGTTACCATCTTGATCTTGCCATGAATCAAGCTTTAAACGACCTTCAACCAAAACGGCACGGCCTTTTTGCAGGTACTGATTGCAGCTTTCTGCTTGTGCGCCCCACACGTCGATATCAACAAAGCAAACTTCTTGCACCATGGTGCCCGTTTGTTTGTTTTTGAATTGACGATTTGATGCCAAACCAAAACGGCAAACGCCTTGACCTGAACCAACTTGTTTGTATTCAGGATCGCGCGTCAGGTTGCCCATCATGATAATACGATTATAACTTGCCATAATTTTTACCTTTCAAATCAATTATTTTTTACCAAAACCAGAACGATGTTACCACAAATTCCAGCAAACACAACGTCAGCTTTGTGGTGGCGTAAGCTGTGCGCGCAACGCAGTAAAAAGTTGATCGTGCTGCGGATGCGCATAATTTGAGCGCACTGACTTTTTGTACAAATGTGCTGCATACTGCGCAATCACCGCCGGTTGGCAGTCTTGCTGAATAAACTCTTTGCACACTACATCAGTGCTCAACAAATTTGGCAACGCCATATTCTTAATGTTAACAACCATGCGGCCCAGCCAGTAGCTCAACCACGAAATTTTAAAGAGCACAACCGTGGGAATATTTAAGAGCGCAAGCTCAAGCGTGATAGTCCCTGGTTTGCTGATTGCCAAGCTGCATGAGCTCAATGCAGCCAAACTTTGGGCCCCTGAAACAATTTCAACACGATACTGATAGTTTCTGAGCGCTGAGGTTGCAAGCGCACAGCGCACCTCGTTGATATCAAGCGATTCTGCCTGCGGAATTACAAACTTGAGCTCAGGAAACTCTTGCGCCAAGCGCGCGGCCACATCGGCAACCACCGGAAATAACGTTGCCAACTCACTTGGTCGCGAACCAGCAATCAAGGCAACTTTGGGCTGCTTGGTGCGCATATTTTCAAAATACGGCTGCACGCGGTCGTAAACCGGACAACCCAGCCATTCTGCCTGCACGCCACGCGCTCCGTACCACGCCACTTCAAACGGATACAGTACTATCACACGGTCACAATACTGCCGAATTGTTTTTATGCGCCAGGCGCCCCAGCACCACAACTGCGGCGGCGAGAGGTAGGTAATTTTTACATCAGGACAGCGCTTTTTTAATGCTTGTGCTAACCGCAGATTAAAGCCAGGAAAATCAACGAGCACGACTTCGTCAAAATTTTGTTCAATAATATGATTAGCCAATTTTTTTAGAAACGAAAGAAGACGGCGCAAGTGCCGCACTATTTCTACAATGCCAACCACATTCAAGGCCTCAAACCGTTCATACAAATGCGCGCCTGCCTGCTGCAAGTAATTACCACCCACGGCCTCCAGATAAACGTCACGCTCGCTCAAGCGATTAACATACCAAGCACCGGTTTTATCGCCAGAAAGTTCGCCAGCAACTATAAAGATTTTTTTCATAATTTTTTCAAACACCCATCAGTAGAAAATTGCGTACGCACTTCTTTCAATAAACAAACGTCGTTATTAACTGCCTTGCCAAGACGCTCGGCCAACATTTTGTGCCCAACAGCATCAACATCTTTTTGCATCTCTTCATGAATTTTTTGTACATTTTGAACACGACTAGCCAAATTTTTGTGCAACTGCTCAATGACTGTTACGCTGGCCCTCAACAAAGTGCGGCTTGCTGATTTAAAAGGCGCTTGGTTTTCGATAAGATTTTCAACAACAGCAGAAAGTTTATTTTGCAACGTTGCATTTTCAATAAGCAACGTGCCAATAGCACCATGCAATTTTGACGAAATCTCAAGCGATGCATGAACGTCTTTTTTACTTTTTATCTGGTCGCGCACACTGACACACAAACGAGCCAAGCGCTGCTGCACTGCACCAATGGTGCAACCCAGCGATGTTGTTTGCTTAAATGCCCGACGCGTAAAATCTCCCAAACGCTCTTTGAGAGCATTTTTTGACATACCACTTAACTCTTTAGATGGTTCCTCTTTTTTTATAACAAATTCTTGAGGCGCATCAGCAGAGTAAACGTTCATAACTAATGTTAAAAAAAATGCTACTACACTAACTATTTTTTTTATCTTCATGATTCATAACCCCTTCACAAACACAAAAACTAAATCTTTACTTGCAGCAGCATAAAAGAAAGAAAAAACAAAGCAAGCTTTGACTGCATGATAGCTGTTGTACACAGACAAAAAAAGAGAGGACCGCGCTGTACGCAACCCTCTCTTTTTTTGTTTTTATTAAAAACTTAAGAACTTACAAAGCTGGGGATTCATAACCTTCGTCATGACCTAATTCGTCGCTGCCGCTATGATTTACTTCGCTATCACTGTGCTCTGAAGAACTTGGAGAAGTTGGTTCAGAATCAGATGATGACGAAGCATCTGATGACGAAGCTGATTCTGAATCACTTTCAAAAACATCATTGCGTGGCATTTCATCGTTAAGAGTTTTTGCCATATCTGACGCTTGCTTCACACGCAAAGCTTCATCAGCCAATGTTTTTGCGCGCTCTTTCTTTCTGTTTTCTTCAAGCTTTGCACGCTCAGTTGCTTGCTTGGTAGTTCTTGGCGCACGCTTTGATTGTTCCGGCAACTTTGATAGCACTTTTTTTGCTGGAATGCCTTGAGCTGTTCCACCAATTGTTTGGGTAATATTGCTTGGATCAATCATGTATTCTTCAGCTTCTTCTAATGAGCCAAATGTTTTCTCCTGCCTTACTGTCACATCACCAACGGTGATTTCTACACGCACATTACCCAGTGGTGGTTGTTCACTATCAGATCCGCTGCCAATCTCTTCTCTTTCTGGTGATTGAGGAGCTGTGCTTGATGATGAAGATGGAGAAAGGGGCGCAAATTGAACACGCTTAACAGGACCAGGAATTGAACTACTTGTTGAACCATCAGATGTAGCTGTTGAATCAGAGGTACTGCTTGATGAACCTTCTGGGCTCAACGAAAATGGAATTTGATTTAATTGCCCTTCTGAAAAAGAACGTGTTCTTGATTGTTCTGGAGCACCTGGCGCTGTTTTTGAACTACTTGAGCTACTGATAGGCGTTGAGTTTGAGCTCTTGCTTGGTATATCTTGTTCTTCGTCAGAGGTAGACTCATTCTCGTTGTCAGAGGTAGAATCTAACAAACTACGGCTTCTAGAACTGCGCAAACCTTGATTGTCTGGATTGTTTGCTGGCTCTAAATCTGCAAAATCTGAATCTTCGCCTGATTCACTGTTAAAATCATCTTCAAAATCAGTATCATCTTCTGATACAGGTTCATCTTTTTTGTCGTCTTCTTTCTTTTCGTCTTTCTTTTCGTCGTCTTTTTTCTCGTCTTCTTTATTGAGAAGATGAATTATTCCCCACACAACACCGCCAACCACCAGTGTTGATACCACACCCGCAGCAAAATACATCATGCGTTCTTGGTTTTCTTGTGTTGTTTTTAACTTCATAACAGGTTCAAGCGCCGCTTTGCTTTCTTCAACCTGCGCCAAAACGTCATTCAAAATTTGCTCATCAGAAAAACCAGCTTTACGTTGAAGTTCAACAAACAATTCTGCTTGCTTAAGAACGGCAACCATTTCTTGCTCAGGCAAGAGCGCTGCGTGCGATACAACGTTCAAACCAAAAGTCAACGTTAAAACGAGACCTATAAATCTTTTCATATAAAAAACCCTCAAAAAAATTCTCGCCTCATTACAAAAAAGGCACACAACAATTGTGTGCCTTTAATTTTTAAATCAGAATAAATTACTTAGCTTCATCGCTAGGTTTGTCGGCTGGCTTATCACCAGATTTGTCCCCAGATTTGTCATCTTCTGCTTTATCAAAAAAGAACTTTTTGACAAGAAAAACTACTGCGGCAACAGCCAAGGTAGCACCAGCACCAGCTACAAAATAAATACCTTTTTCTTTGTTTCTCAAACCAGCAAAGCCATGAGCGGCTATTTCTTGCACATCACTGGTAACTTGTTCAACAATTTCTTGCTCAGTCAAACCAGCATCTTCCATTTCTTTAACATTTTCTTTGATTTGTTCAACAAGGGCTTCAACCAAAACTACTTCTTCTTGCGTAAGAACATCAGCTTGATCAATAGTATCAGCATTCACAACTGAACAAACAAGACCAAAAGAAAAAACTAAGGCCATCAATTTCTTTGACATAAACATCTCCCTACAAATTATACATACTCACAACAAAATGTACTTATTCTCAAATGATATTTTTTTATTTTCTAGTCTAAAGAATTATGAATTGAGATAGAGTATGATAACTTTTTCTAAAAAATCAACTCGTGATCAATTGCAAACAACAAAAATTTATATCTTGTCATTATCACTTCTTGAAAAACCGCATAAATAACTCATGCCAATGCGCATGTACTGCACCAAAGAAAGAGCAGAAAAAAGCGCAAGTAAAACAACAACAGCCATATACGTTTTTGCTGGTGCCCACTGCAAAAAGTAGCAGATAAAAATCCATGCAATGAAAAGTAGCTGAAACAAGGTTGTTAATTTTCCCCAAATAGTTGGCTCAATATGAAAACGTGCGTTAGTACGAATTAAAATAAACGTACCAACCAAAATAATGAGCTCGCGCACACAAAAGAGCACAACAAACCACGCAGGAATATAAAATGACGGCGTTGCAAGAAAAGCCAAAGAACCCAAGCAACATAACAAAAAAAACTTATCGGCGATTGGATCTAAAATTTCGCCCAACGCCGTTTTTTCATTAAACAACCGTGCACAATAACCATCCAACACATCACTGACCGATGCAAGCACAAAAATGAAAAATGTTACGTACCAAGCCTGATAAAAAACACCCAACGCAACCACGGGCGCTAACACAATACGCAAGAAGGTTAACGTGTTAGACACGTTAACCCATCGGCGATCTTGATATATTTTTGAGAGAAGCGAGTGACTTTTTTTCATAAAAAAACTTTAAGCGGCGTGCTTTTCATCGTCTTCATGCTTGCCTTGAGCTGCATAACCAACAAGTTTTATGGCCCAGCCCTGAGCCATAACCTGACGCACCTGAGCGTACTCGTGAGCATAAGTCTTGTCAATCTCAGTTAAGCGCTTAAACCCATCATGATCTTTAACAAGCGGGTTTACACCCCGAAACTTAGAAGAAATCAAATAGTCATAACCATCTTCTTTGCTACTCACTTCATACGACGTTTTGTATGTTCTTATCTTTCTTACCGCACGCTTGATTACTGAATCATCTGCGTGCACCAGCTTGTCCCACACCACATCGTCAGTAGAAAAATGAAAATCATCTTTGGTCAGCAAACCAATGTCCATAGCTCGTTGTAGCGCCTGCACGGTCCAGGTATTAATTAAAAAGTTTTCAGGACCACCCCAAGAATGTTGCGTAAGATAAAGCGGTATACGAGAAAAAAGACGTGCAATTTTTGGCGTATTAAAAAACCAATGACCATCGTTAAAAGCAAGATCATTCAAGATAACTTGAACATCGTGCTCGTCAATAATGCCCAACAAAACACCTTCTCGCAAATTATACTCAATGCGATCGGCGCACAGGTCTGGCAAGCATTGCTCAAGAGCCACATGAGCACCACTTTTGTGCATAATATCATTCAAATTCATGCCATGTTTTGCCAAAATTGCAGGAATGGTACCCTGCGTTAAATACCATTCATGAATGGTATCTTGATAAGAATCTTTTGAACCTTCAGTATTAAACATAAAATCTGCAACGTGCGAAAAGACTGTATGCGAAGCATCGTGCAACAAGCCAGCAATCTGCTCTTCAACACCAGCACCAAAGCGGCGTAAAAGTGCCCAAACACCAAGACAATGGTCGTAACGCGAATACTGCTTCATGCCTTTAACAATTTGCGGCACCCCAAATTGGTTAACCTTCTTAATCCGCTGCATAACCGGACTTTCTAGAATTTCTAGAATAACCGGTTCGTTAACCGTAAAAGTGCCATACGGCGTTTGCACATCTTGAGGAGTAAACGCCTGGTTTTGAGCTGTGTCTTGACCATTTTTTACCTGCGACATACAGCGCTCCATGATTTTTTTATGTGATGCCATACCCCACGTTATGACCAGTGTAGCGGCACTAATCAGCAAAAATCTACCTTTTATACGATTATTCATAAAAACTCCTTGTTGAATAAACCCAATGTTATAGAATATTTTTTTCTATTTGAAAGACAAATTGCAACCGTCGAACGATATTACTTCTGTTTGATTAAAATAAATAATTATGTTATATAATTATAGATACTTTGTATCAAGAGAACCATAACCAACGCCATTAGTTTTGCTCAACAAAATACCATAATTCTAAAGAAAGACCTACAATGAATGAGGTTATTTTTTTTGCACACACTTTGCTCATGAGCCTTTTTACCCTTGCCGCACTCAAACTTGGCAAAGAAGCGCTGATATCTTTTATTTGTTTGCAAAGCATTTTGGCAAATCTTTTTGTTACCAAACAAATGACGCTGTTTGGCTTTGATGTTACCTGCAGCGATGTTTATATGGTCGGCGCACTGTTTGGTCTGAACCTGCTTCAAGAATTTTTTGGTAAAAAGTATGTTTACTCAACAATTGCCATCAGCTTTTTTATTGTCATATTTTATTTGATTATGACGCAACTGCACCTTGCCTACCTACCAAACAGTTACGATTCCATGCAGCCACACTTTGCAGCCCTGCTAAACTTTATGCCACGCATTATTATTGCTTCAATTGTTACCTACGTTTTGGTACAACTTTTAGACACACAGCTTTATAGCGCACTCAAACTACTTTTCAAAGGCCGCTATCCATTTTTACGTAATCTTATTTCGCTCAGCTGCAGTCAATCAATTGATACTGTCATGTTTAGTTTCTTGGGGCTTTATGGACTAGTTGGCTCTATAACCCACGTTATTGTGGTAAGTCTTGCTATCAAAATAATTGCCATCACCCTGACCTCTCCCTTTACCACCGTTGCCCACCGGCTCATGAGGAATAATAATGCCCTTCTTTAAATTTGAAATTATTCATCAATCAAAAAAATCACGTGCACGCGTTGGTCGCTTACACACACCGCACGGCATTATTGACACGCCAAACTTTGTGGGTGTTGGCACGAATGGCACACTCAAAGCCTTAGACAACAAAACTGTTCATGAAATTGGTTTGCAATTAATGTTTTGCAATACCTACCACCTTATGCTGCAACCCGGCACCGAAATTATTAAGCAAGCCGGCGGTATTCACCAGTTTGCCAATCGCACCATGCCCATTATTACCGACTCGGGCGGGTTTCAAGTTTTTAGCCTTGCCTACGGCGGCGTTGCAAGCGAAATTAAAAGCAAAGGCACTAAAAAGCGCGACGGCAGCGTTTTAAAAATCACTGAAGATGGTGTTACCTTCAGATCATACCGCGATGGACAAAAAATATTGCTCACACCAGAACGCTCCATTCAAGCGCAAAAAGATATTGGCGCCGACATTATGATCAGCTTTGATGAGCTACCACCCTACCACATTTCACCACGCAAACTCAAAGAGTCGTTTGAACGCACGCACCGCTGGGAAGAACGCTCACTCAACGAACATTTAAAAAATGTAAACAACCAGGCATTGTACGCCGTTATTCACGGCGGCATTGACCCTGAACTAAGAAAAAAAAGTTGTGAAATTTTAACCAACATGCCTTTTGATGGTTACTCAATTGGCGGTAGCGTGGGCAAAAATTTACCAGAAATGATTGTCATGCTCCAGGCAACCATGCCGCACCTGCCACCAGACAAGCCCAACCACCTGCTGGGTATTGGCGATATTGCATCGCTTGAAGCCTCAATACCGCTGGGCATAGACACGTTCGACAGCTCACACCCAACCAAGGCTGCTCGGCATGGTTTGCTGTTTACCAAAAAAGGAACCGTGCGCATTGTTAAAAGCGGCAACGCTTCACAACTCAGACCCATTGAAGATGACTGCGCCTGCTTTACCTGCCAAAACTACACACTGGCTTACTTATGCCATCTTTTCAAAGCAAATGAACTGACAGCATTTACGCTGGCAACAATACACAATCTTCACTTTATGGTGCAGTTGATGAAAAATTATCGCGAGCAGATTTTACGTGATCAGGTTTAAGCAGCGGATAATCGCTAAAACCAAGAAACTGACACTCAGGTTCAATCAACACCCCAAAGCTTTCAAAAACACGCATTTGCATAGTGCGCGCAAGCATTATTACATCGTTTGAACTAGCACCCTCGTGCGTTACCAGCATATTAGCATGTTGATATGAAACAACAGCACCGCCAACCTGCAAAGCACCCTTTACACCAATTTTGTCCAAATAATAAGCAACAAACGGAACCCGCTTACCAGCAATAAGTGGCAGCGGCTCGTCATCACGAAAGTTGCGGAAAAAACTACCACAGGTACGCGCGAGCGGATAGCGCTTGGCACGGTGCCGCACAATCTCATCACGCCGGCCTTTGTGGTACCAGGCCTGTTCAAAACTTACCGGGCTCAGTTTAAACGTTGCTTCAACCAAATAGTAATCACCACGTTGAAGCGCCGACTCGTTGTACCCAAACCCAAACCATGTTTTATCAACCACTTCAAGAGCACCGGTTGTGCGATTGATAACGTGAGCCCTCACTAAAAAATCACTGAGTAAATACTCAAAATAATGAATGTTAATGTACACACACCCACCAATTGAACCAGGGATGCCACTAAAATCTTCAAGTCCATGCAGCCCTTGGTCCAATGCCGCATCAATAACTTCTTGCATGCCAAGGCCCGCTCCGGCCGTTACCAAGCCCTGTTCCCGATCAATAATCAAATGGTTAATGCGCGGTTGAATCACCAGACCCGTGATACCCTGATCACTAATTAAAACGTTGGCGCCCTGCCCCAAAAGCGTTACGCGCAGTTGCTCCTGACTGGCAAAGGCCAGCGCTTGCGTAAACTCACCTGCCGTTGTGGGCTGGGCAAAATACTGAGCAGGGCCACCCGTTTGAAACCAATTTTTATCGTTCAATGGAACGTTGTGCATAATCTTCATTTTAAAAGTCCCTACCGCTAGAAATAGTGTTGATTTGGGGGATAGTATGGCAGATTTTTGTCATTCGTCTAATATTTCTAACAAAAAATTATTTTCAGATAATCACTTATTTAACACAAGTAATTGCCAATTTTAAATAAATTATTGCCATATAGAAATTAATACTGTTACCATGAAGTTAGGTTGGATAGAGTTTTTAACAGTAATTTTCAAGGAAAACAGTATGAAAACCATAAAAATTTCATTTTTAATCATTCTTTGCCTTACCACGTTAGCCCAAGCAAAAGAGCAAACTGGCAAACACATTAAAGAGGCACCCTACATACAACGCCAAGAGTTTAATAAACTCAGAGGTGTTGCTATTGCGCAAAATGACTTGTCAACGCAAATCACATTCGACTTTTCACAGCCAATTTATTTCAAGCAAAAGCTCAATCAAACTAATCGCGAACTAAAATTGTGGTTTCCCGGCATGAACTTAAAAAACTTCAATATTCAACAGGTTTTAGACAAAATTAACCAACTCAAAACTGCAGGGCTTATAGAAAAAATAGAAATTAACGAAAAAAATAAATCAATCCCAAATGTTATGCTAACACTAACATTTAGCAAATATCGAACCAATACAACAACAAACAAATCTGAGCAAGAACCAGCACAAGTTCAAAATAAACTTTTGATAAAATGGAGCCAAACAGAAGAACCAAACCAACTCATTCTAGATATATTTTCAGTTGAATCACTTGAAAAAATCAAGCAAAAAAATTCAGTCTTATTGCGTGCCAGTCGCACAAACCATGCGATAGAAAGATCTATGCCCAGTTGCCAAGCCTGGCGCCCTACGCATCATGCTTAATGCATGTTGCACCACAAAAACAGTTAATCAAAATGTCAGGCAAAATATCAGCGCTCGTTTAGCGGCCAACGCTCAAACACTTCTTACACAAGCTGGTTTCAAAGTTTTTTTGGCGCGCCAAGCTGGCCAGGTTATTTCACTACCTGAGCACTTGCTCTTGGCGCAGCAGTTTAATGCTCAAATTTTGATTATCTTGGCCCTTGCACATCAAAAAAATAAAACAGTACACAAAACTAACGTTACCACAAGCTATAACGCAGGACCTGCTCCCTCACGCTCTCATCAGGGCTTTTTAATGCTGAATATGCCCAACTGCGACTATTTGTCATTATTTAAAACTACGCCCCGCTTTACCCATAATTCTTGCCAAGAGCTGGCAGCCGTGATACACAAAAATATTGTTCATACGTTTCGAAACTACCCAAAACTCACGCATGAATGCAACGTACTCCCGCTTGATACAACGCAAAAAACTCCCTTCACGGTACACATTTCACTCACTTTTCATGACAAGCAGGAAACTTTTTTTATGACAGAAAAAGAGCAAGCGACTATTGCGCATGGGCTAGCACAAGCATTTCGGCAATATTTTGCGCACTAATCAAAAGCGTAAATACTGTTAAACCAAAGAAAAATCGCTTAAAAATGATTCTTTTCTTTTAAATTTATTCAAAAATAATTTATACTGTGACTCGATAGGAAGAGTTCCTGTTATTCGACATAAAACACATACGCGCTAAACATTTTAGAAAGGATGACCATGAATACAAGCCTTTCTCTGTCGTTCGAGCTCATTTATCTCATAGGCTGGCTCTTAAAAAATGAAAAGCAAATGCTCAACACGTTAATCAAAAACGCTATTAAAAAAGGGCTCGGGCAAGATCTCAATGCAATCAACCCCCAAGACCATTCCAAAGTCAACGAGCAGCTCTACAACACGCTCATAGATTTTTTGAACTTTATGGAAGATTCGCTCCTGAACAATATGGACGAGTTGCAAGTTGATACCAAAACCGAAAAGGCAATGCTTGCCGCGTTGCGCAAAGTAGACCTTGATGCACTCGATGTTAATGCTGTCAGAACAAGCATGCAACAAACAAAAGAAGAGCTGTCAGCAAAAAATGTATCTACGCTTGACGTTGCAAGCGATATTGATCAATCAACCACGCTTGAACAAAACGAATCTGATGACATTGAGTTTGATAACAACGAGAAAGCTGCCACAATCTTGCTCAAAAATATTATCAAAAACTGGAAGCCTTCGCTCAACGAATTAATCAACTAGAAAAATTAGTGTCTTAGAAAGTAAAAATGGGCAGCGTCAAAGCTGCCTTTTTTCATTAAAACGTAAACCCCATTTTTTTAAGCGCTTGGCGCAATTCAAAAAGAGGTAGGCCTTTAACTGCAGAATATGAACCGTTAATTGATTTAAGAAAATTATCGCCAAAACCTTCAATAATACCGGCCCCACACGCTTGCAAAGCACGTGGCATTTTTTCGAAATACCAATCTTGCAAATCTTGATCAACATAAAATTCGATTACCGCTGACGTAGTCCACGAAATTTCTTGGTCAACGTCCCATGTTCCCGCACGTACTACTTTTTTGTGCAAACAACAAGCAGTAACCACTTCAACCGGCTCCTCGCGCATCAACGCCAACATACGCTTGGCATCTGCCAAATTTTCTGGCTTACCTAAAATATGACGACTTTGTGGCGTAAAAACGAGTGAATCTGCGGTAAGCACAAAGCATCTGCCACCATCTTGTTGCGGCGCTGGAAGCACAACCGCATTCATTTTGTCGTGTGCAATAGACATAACATAGCCATGAAAATCATGCTCACGCGGCACCACACACTCATTGCTGGTGTGCTCAATAGTTTTATAATGAATGCCAGAATAATCTAGCAATTGACGGCGAGAAAATGATTGTGAGGCTAAATAAAGCGTATCGCGTTTCATAACATACTCTTTCAAATTTTTATGCAGCTTGCCATGTGCCCGAAAAGTTTTGTTTTACTTTACCTGCTAAATGTAATTCAAACAATTTATCATTCATCTGGTCCAATGAAAAGCCGGTAGACATGCACAACTCGTCAAGCGTACGCGGTTCTTGCAAGCAAACCAAAATTGGATCGAGCGGAATGGCCAGCTCACTAATTTTTTCTACAGCTTTTTCTATTGTTTTTTGAATCTGCTTTGGCTCGTTAGTGACACGCTTTGCCGGTGCTACAACAACAGGCACTGGTTGCGGGCCATAACCAAACTCTTCAAAAATTGCTTGCGCATTGTGCACACTTTTAGCACCTTGCGCAAGAAGCTTGTGGCAACCAAAACTCAACTCACTAAAAATTGAACCGGGCACTGCAAAAACTTGGCGACCTTGCTCAAGCGCAAAATTGGCCGTAATAAGTGCTCCGCTTTTTTCAGCCGCTTGCACCACCACACAGCCTTGTGACAATCCGGCAATAATGCGATTGCGTGCAGGAAAATGCCCACGTTCGGGAGCAGAACGCAGCGGAAATGGCGAAACAAGCGCTCCGTCACGCTCACAAACTTGTTCAAACAACGGTTCATTTTGTTCTGGATACAAATCGAGCAAGCCCGAACCTAAAACCACAATAGTCTTACCACCATGCACGAGCGTTTCATGATGCACCATGGTATCAATACCCAACGCACCACCGCTCACCGTTTCAAAACCAGCCCCCACAAGTGGCGGTACCAACAAAGAAACAGCACGTTGGCCATACGAATCTGCTAAGCGCGCCCCAACAAACGCAATGCGCGGCGTTACTGGTTCGTCTAACTTTCCACGCACATACAAAGCAGTTGGCGGCACGTGAATGTGACGTAATAAACTTGGATATTCTTTGTCAAACAGCGTAATCAAACGAATGTCTGTTTTTTCAAGCGCATGCAATTCTTTTTCAAGCAACGTTTTATCTGCAAGGCCATCGCACAAACCTTGCGCTGCTTTTTCGCTTAAACCCATGTTCAAAAAATCTTCATACGTTAAAGCATAAAGACTTTCTAAATCAAGATTGCTTGTTGGCAAGTGATCAATAAAATCGTCACACCACTGGTCTGGTTTTTGCTGTTGCATTAAATAAGAAAGTATTTTTAAAATTACTACTGGGCCTATCCCAAATAGTAAAAGCAGGTGCAAAAGCACCTGCCTATTTTTTTCATGAATCAATGTCTGCCCCCGCACCCTACATTAAAAGAAATCGTTAATTGATTTCTTCATCGTCCTCGTCTTCATCCTCATCGAGTTCATCTTCATCTTCAAGTTCTTCTTCTTCCTCAGGCTCTTCCATGAAGTCTTCTTCTTCAAGCATATCATCTTCTTCCATCAAGTCTTCTGCTGCTGGCTCGCCAATTGGTGATACCTGAGCTGAACCTTCTGGTGAAGCTGGTGGAGTAGCATCCCCTTCTTCAATTTCATCTTCATGCGGCTCAAAAGCAAGAAGTGCTGAGAGATTTTGTCCTGCATCCAAACGCACCAGACGAACGCCCTTGGCCTGACGGCCCATGGTACGAACTTCTTGTGGGGAAAGACGAATCACTTTACCGTTAGTATCAATCAAGAGCAAATCAGAGTGGTCAGTAATACTTACCAAACCAATTACCGTACCGTTACGACCGCCGGTTGGAATAGTTCTTACACCAACACCACCACGATGCGCAACACGGAAATCAGCAACTTTAACGCGCTTACCATAACCCATTGATGTTGCAAACAAGACAGCACCTTCAGCATGAATAATAACCATACCAACAACAAAATCGTTCTTGCGCAAGTTAATACCACGCACACCTGCTGCTTGGCGGCCCATAGCACGTACTTCAGTTTCTTTGAAGTGAATACCTTGACCATTGTTAGTTGCAATAATAATTGAATCGTTACCATTACTCATACCGCAAAACGCCAGCTCATCGCCTTCGTTCAGGTTAAGCGCACGGATACCGGTACTACGCACCTTAACAAATGACATCGCATCGGTTTTCTTAATTTTACCTTGCTTGGTTACCATGACAATAAACTTGTCTTTCATGTCTCTGGTACACAGCAATTTAACTACTTTTTCTTCAGGCGGCAGATTAAGCACGTTAACAATAGCACGACCACGCGAGGTACGAGAACCTTCTGGCACTTGGAATACCGTCATGCTAAACAGACGACCCGTGTTGGTAAAGAACAACAACTCGTCATGGGTTTGCGTAACATATGCATCTTCCATCACGTCGTCGGCATCGGTCAAGTCGGCCATGCCTTTCTTACCTTTACCACCACGATGTTGTACGGCATACAGCGACAACGGCACACGTTTAATGTATCCCTTGCGCGTCAACGTTACTACAACGTCTTCGTCTGGAATTAAATCCGCTTCGCTTAAAATATCAATTGCAGGACCAATCTTGGTTCTGCGTTCATCGCCATACTGCTTCTTGATAATTTCAAGCTCTTCAGCAATTTCTTTTTTCAAAACAACTTCGTCACTTAAAATCAGTTCTAACTTAGTAATAAGCTTATGCAGCTCGCTAATTTCTTGATGAATCTTGTCTTGCTCAAGACCGGTCAAACGTTGCAAGCGCATTTCAAGAATCGCTTTAGACTGTTCTTCGCTCAACTTAAAGTTTTGGTTAAGTAACTGCATTGCTTCTTGTGTTGTTTGTGCCGTTTTAATTAAAGCAACAACACTATCAATGTTTTCAAGAGCTAAAAGCAAACCAAGCAAAATATGCTCACGAGCTCTACTTTTAGCCAAGTCAAACTCAGTACGCTTGGTAATAATTTCTTTACGATAAAGCAAGAAATGGTCAAGTATTTCGCGTAACGTAAACAAAATTGGACGGTTTTGATAAAGCGCTAACAAGATAATAGACATTGAAGATTGCAAAGCCGTATGCTTATACAACTGATTCAAGGTCACTTGTGCGTTTTCGCCACGCTTAATTTCAATAACCACGCGAATACCGTTACGGTCAGATTCATCGCGAATATCTGAAATACTTTCAATAACTTTATTTTTAACCAAATCAGCAATTTTGGTAATCAAATCAGCTTTGTTAACTTGGTAAGGAATTTCTCTAATAATCAAAGCACTGCGGCGCTTGTCTTCTTCAACGTCAACCACACCACGCACAACCACGCGACCATGACCGGTACGATAGGCTTTAACAATACCAGCACGACCACAAATAATACCACCGGTTGGAAAGTCTGGCGCTGGAACAAGTTGAAGCAAACGATCTTCAGACATATCTGGATTGTTTAAAATTTCGATACACGCATCAACAATTTCGCGCATATTGTGTGGCGGCACTGAAGTGGCCATACCAACTGCAATACCAGTAGAACCATTAACCAGCAAACTTGGAATACGCGCTGGTAACAACGTTGGTTCTAAACGAGATTCGTCAAAGTTTGGCACAAATGGCACCGTTTCTTTTTCAATGTCTGCCAACATATCGCGCGCAATTTTTGCCATACGCACTTCGGTATAACGCATTGCCGCTGCGTTGTCACCGTCAACAGAACCCCAGTTACCTTGACCGTC
>JAIEPG010000007.1 GCA_019749895.1 Candidatus Babeliales bacterium
TGGCTCCCCGAGCAGGACTCGAACCTGCGACCTAACGATTAACAGTCGTGTGCTCTACCAACTGAGCTATCGGGGAATGCATTTCAGAAGACGCTCTGTTTTTTGGCTTTCTAGGTGCTTTTCCTATGACCTCATTAGAGAGGATGGCCTGCCAACCGAAGCTACGAGTGCATAAGCACGAAGAGCGTAGGTTGGTGGGCGAAGCAGGATTCGAACCTGCGACCCCCTGCTTGTAAGGCAGATGCTCTAACCAACTGAGCTATTCGCCCCTTACTGCCGTAAAAAACAGATGAACAAAGATTAGAGTAAAAACAACTTCAAGTCAAAGGTTTTTTGCCCTAATCTTTGTTTTTTAACTATTCTACTTCGCCAGAAGGGTTTTTGCTTCGAAGAATTTCGCGCTTATGCGCTTCATTTCTTAAAATTAAGTACAAAATCTACCAAGAGTCTAATCCCTGCTCCTGCTGAAGTTTTGCCCAGATAGCTAATGTTTCCAGGCACACCGTCTGCCGTTCCTGCAATATCAAGATGCGCCCAACGTGCCTTGCTTACAAACTCGCTCAAAAAGCAGGCTGCGGTGATGGTGCCGGCTTTGTAGCTGCGGCTGCCTGAGTTTGAAAGGTCGGCAACTAATGAGTTGTTAGCAGGTTTAAAGTCATCATCAAGCGGCAATGGCCACACGCGGTCGCCGGTCTTTTTACCAATTTCTGGCAGCACGCGCATCAGCTCTTCGTCTTGCGTCATGAGGCCGGTGTAGAAGTAGCCCAGCGCAAACAAGCAAGCGCCGGTGAGCGTTGCAATGTCGATCATAACGTCGGGGTTATAAAATTTTTCGGCATAGCACATAGTGTCGGAAAGGATTAAACGGCCTTCAGCGTCGGTATTTTGAATCTCAATAGTTTTGCCGTTCATGGCGGTAACAATATCGTCTTGGCGTGATGCCTTGCCGCTTGGCATATTTTCAACCAACGGCGTAAGGCCTACCACGTTAATGTCGGGGTTGAGCTGTGCAAAAATTTTCATGGAGGCAATAACGGCTGCTGCACCAGACATATCGTACTTCATGCCGGTCATATAATCGGACCCTTTTAAGCTGATGCCGCCGCTATCAAACATAACGCCTTTGCCCAACAAGGCTATTGTTGGTTTGTCTTTTGATTGGGCTTTGTATTCAAGAACTACAAATTTGCCCGGTTGATCAGAACCCGCATCAACGGCCATCCACGCCCCCATGCCCAGCTTTTCAGCTTGCTCGCGTCCAAAGATGGTGCATTTGAGGTTGTGTTGCTTAGCAATTTTTTCTGCTTCGTCTGCCAGTGCGGTTGGCGTCATCACGTTTGCTGGGGTGTCGGCCCAGTGGCGCGCTTGGTTAATAGCCTCGCCCATAATGTCGCCCTGTTTTACGCTTGCTGCCAACGCCTGTTCTTCGTTTGCATCAACAACAACGCTGATAGTGCAAGACCAATCTTTTTTAGGCTCTTTAGTTTTGTAGATCATAAATTCGTAGTCTGCCATGTGTGCGGTAACTACGAGTTGCTTCATTAATTCTGCATTCCCGATGGTGTACGGCTTTGCCTCAGGTAGGCCCATAACCGCTGAACGCAGGCCATGCTTTTTGAGCAACAAGATAGCGCTGCCAAGGGTGCGGCGTAATTTTTCTAATTCAACATCCCAGCTTTTTGTGTGTTTACCAAGGCCCATAAAAATGAACTCAACCAAGCGGTCGTTTTGCATGGCGGTTAAAACATATGATTGGCCTTGCTTGCCTTCAAAGTTGTGCTTTTTAAGTACCGCTTTAACGTGCGGATAATATTCTTCAATTTTGGTAAAGTTAGCGTTATCAGATTCGGTTTCTAAAGATTCATTAACGAAAAAAATGTAACTGTCTGCTTGGTTGTCCCAAAAATTTTGAGACGTTGGCTTGATAATAATCATACGCTTATCCTTTGAGTTGGTTGAGATACCCACTAATTCCTTCTTGAAGTGCTTGCAGTGAAAGGAGTGCACATTTAATGCGCACGGGCCCCAGCTCTATGCCAATTAAATCAAGAATATCCTGCTCGGTTAATGCAAGAATTTGCTCAGTTGTCTTGTGTAAAGATTGTTCGGTTAGCATTGAAGCGGTTGCTTGGCTAATCACACAGCCACTACCTTGAAAAGCGACCTGCGTAAGCACGTTGCCAGCCAGTGTGCCTTCAATATGCATAACGTCGCCACACGACGGGTTTTTTTTGTCCGATGAAAAAGTAGGGCTTTCTAGCGGTATATTGTTGCGCGGATATTTAAAATGATCGAGTAATTCTTCTTGGTACATATTCATAAACGTTATCTTTTTAATGATCTAAAAAATTGTATGCCGTCTGCCAGATGTTTAAGGCAATGTTCAACATCTTCGTGCGTGTTGTACATGCCAAAGCTGATACGTAACAGTGCTGCCACGCCTAAAAGTTGTGCTAGTGGTTGTGCGCAGTGGTGCCCTGCTCGCAGAGCAATGTTGTGGCTTGCAAGATACGTTGCCAAATCATGTGGGTGGATATTATCTACCCAAAAACTGACCAAGTGACCTTGCTCAACAAGCGCTTCATGATTACCAGCGATATGCACGCCATTAAGCTTTTG